>NZ_CP151991.1:0-12500 GCF_038593385.1 Bacillus sp. FSL R5-0820
ATGGAAAATATTTTGGATCTGTGGAATAAAGCACTTCAAAAAATAGAGACAAAATTGAGCAAACCTAGTTTTGAAACATGGATGAAGTCCACTAAAGCCCATTCTCTTCAAGGAGATACGCTGACTATTACTGCACCTAATGAATTTGCAAGAGACTGGCTCGAGTCAAGATACCTTCACTTAATTGCAGATACCATCTATGAACTGACAGGCGAAGAGCTCAGCATCAAATTTATCATTCCTCAAAATCAGGACGAAGAGGAAGCCATGCCAAAATCTCCAATCAAAAAAATGTCGAAAGAAGAACCCGTTGAAATTCCACAAAATATGCTGAATCCAAAATATACATTTGATACTTTTGTTATTGGTTCAGGCAACCGTTTTGCTCATGCCGCTTCACTTGCAGTCGCAGAAGCACCAGCAAAAGCATATAACCCGCTTTTTATTTATGGGGGCGTTGGTTTAGGAAAGACTCACTTAATGCATGCGATCGGTCATTACGTCATCGACCATAATCCATCAGCCAAAGTGGTCTATCTATCATCTGAAAAATTTACAAATGAATTTATCAACTCAATCCGAGACAACAAAGCAGTCGATTTCCGTAATCGCTATCGGAATGTAGATGTGCTTTTGATAGATGATATTCAATTTTTAGCAGGAAAAGAACAAACACAAGAAGAGTTTTTCCATACATTCAACACACTTCACGAAGAAAGTAAGCAAATCGTCATTTCTAGTGACCGGCCGCCAAAGGAAATTCCGACACTTGAAGACAGATTACGCTCTCGATTCGAATGGGGCTTAATTACAGACATTACCCCGCCAGATCTAGAAACGCGTATTGCGATCTTACGTAAAAAAGCAAAAGCAGAAGGTTTAGACATTCCGAATGAAGTCATGCTTTATATTGCCAATCAAATCGACAGCAACATTCGGGAACTGGAAGGTGCTTTGATTCGTGTCGTTGCTTACTCTTCTTTAATTAATAAAGACATCAATGCTGATCTAGCAGCTGAAGCCCTAAAGGACATCATTCCTTCATCAAAACCTAAGGTGATTACAATTAAAGATATTCAAAGAATTGTAGGGCAGCAATTTAATATTCGATTAGAAGATTTCAAAGCGAAGAAACGTACGAAATCAGTTGCTTATCCAAGACAAATTGCGATGTATCTCTCTAGAGAAATGACAGATTCCTCTCTACCTAAAATCGGAGAAGAATTTGGTGGACGAGATCATACGACCGTCATTCATGCTCATGAGAAAATTTCAAAATTAATCGTTGAAGATGAACAGCTTCAGCAGCATGTCAAAGAGATCAAAGAACAACTAAAATAATCAAGCTGATAAGATAAGTACGGGAAAATGTGAATAACTAGAGCATAGTCATACACAGTCTGTCCACATGTGGATAGGCTGTCTTTCCTTTCTTTCTACTGACTTATCCACATATTCACAGGCCCTACTAGTACTTCTACGATTTTTATTAAATAAATATATATACATGTCATTAAGAAAAATTAGGAGGACCACTATGAAATTCACGATTCAAAAAGATCGTCTTGTTGAAAGTGTCCAAGATGTATTAAAGGCCGTATCCTCTAGAACAACGATTCCTATTTTGACAGGGATTAAAATTGTTGCATCTGACGAAGGGGTTTCTCTCACAGGGAGCGATTCTGATATCTCAATCGAATCTTTTATTCCTCAAAGAGATGGAGATTTAGAAGTCATTACAATTGATCGACCAGGAAGTATTGTGCTGCAAGCCCGCTTCTTTAGCGAAATCGTTAAGAAACTGCCTATGTCTACTGTCGAAATTGAGGTAGAACAAAATCATCTAACCATCATCCGCTCTGGTTCAGCAGAATTTAATTTAAACGGCTTAGATGCTGAAGAATATCCGCATCTGCCACAAATTGAAGAGCATCATGCTTTTCAAATTCCAACAGATTTGCTTAAAAACCTTATCCGTCAAACGGTTTTCGCAGTGTCCACCTCAGAAACACGTCCTATCTTGACAGGTGTAAACTGGAAGGTTGAAAAAGGTGAATTAATATGCACAGCAACGGATAGCCATCGCCTGGCTTTAAGAAAAGCGAAGTTGGATATTAACGAGGAAAGCTCGTACAATGTGGTCATTCCTGGAAAGAGTTTAACAGAGCTAAGTAAAATTCTTGATGATGGACAAGATCTTGTGAGCATCGTCATTACGGAGACACAGGTTCTCTTTAAAGCACAGAACGTGCTGTTCTTCTCAAGATTGCTGGATGGTAATTACCCAGATACAGCTCGCCTCATTCCGCAAGAAAGTAAAACGGATGTAGTGGTGAATACGAAAGAATTCCTTCAAGCGATTGATCGCGCGTCACTTTTAGCAAGAGAAGGGCGTAACAACGTTGTGAAGCTTTCTGCTGATCCTGCGCAAAGCCTTGAAATTTCTTCTAATTCGCCTGAAATCGGTAAAGTAGTTGAAACGGTGCAAGCAGATGACATTAAAGGGGAGGATCTCAAAATCTCTTTCAGTCCGAAATATATGCTTGATGCTTTAAAAGTATTAGAGGGAACAGAGATTCATGTCAGTTTCACTGGCGCAATGAGACCATTCCTATTACACACGCCAAATGATGATTCCATTTTGCAATTGATTCTTCCAGTTAGAACGTATTAATTTGGTCTAAAATGGCTGCTGTGTGAGCGCACAGCAGCTTTTTTCCTCGTTTCCTCTGTTTTCTTTCATCCCAGTTCGCTTTCCCCCTTTCCTTCTTGTCTTGTTTTTTAGTACAATTAGATATTAGTGATATTGAAAGAGGTCGATACAATGCCTAATCTGATAACGATTGAAACAGAAATGATTACATTAGGGCAGTTTTTGAAATTAGCCGAAGTCATTCAATCTGGTGGAATGGCGAAGTGGTTTTTAAGTGAACATGAGGTGTTCATCAATCAAGAGCCAGATAATAGACGGGGACGCAAATTATACCCAGGTGATGTTGTCGAGATAGAAGGTCACGGCACATTTCAAGTTGTGAATTAGAAACGGGTGACAATACATGTACATTCAAAGTCTGGCGTTAACTTCATACCGAAACTATGAACACACCGAGCTTCAATTCGACAATAAGGTGAATGTGATGATTGGTGAGAACGCCCAAGGTAAAACGAACCTGATGGAAGCGATCTATGTATTGTCGATGGCAAAGTCTCATCGTACGTCAAATGATAAAGAACTTATCCGATGGGACGAAGACTATGCTAAAATAGAAGGTAGAGTCATCAAAAAAAATGGTCCACTCCCCATGCAGCTCGTGATCTCAAAAAAAGGAAAAAAGGGCAAGGTCAATCACATTGAACAACAGAAACTCAGTCATTATGTTGGTGCCTTGAACACCATCATGTTTGCACCAGAGGATCTCAGCCTTGTGAAAGGTAGCCCGCAAATCCGCAGAAGATTCCTCGACATGGAGATTGGACAAGTGTCTGCTGTCTACTTGCATGATTTATCGCTCTATCAAAAAATCCTCACTCAGCGAAATCATTACTTGAAACAATTGCAAACAAGAAAGCAAACGGATCAAACGATGCTGGAGATTTTAACAGAGCAGTTGATTGATGCGGCAGCGAAGGTTGTCAAAAGACGACTGACTTTTACGAAACAGCTCGAAAAATGGGCGCAGCCGCTGCATTTTGGGATTTCAAGAGAGCTGGAAACGCTCACGCTCCAATACCAGACGGCCATAGAGGTATCAGAAGCGTCAGACTTGTCGAAAATAAAAAATAGCTATGAAGAATCGTTTCAGAAACTAAGAGACAGAGAAATAGACCGAGGGGTGACGCTATGGGGGCCTCACAGAGATGATCTTCTTTTCTTTGTGAATGGTCGGGATGTTCAGACATATGGCTCTCAAGGGCAGCAAAGAACAACAGCTCTTTCACTAAAGCTGGCAGAAATTGATCTGATTCATGAAGAAATCGGTGAATACCCAATTCTTCTACTCGATGATGTTTTATCTGAACTTGATGATTACAGACAGTCTCATTTGCTCCATACCATTCAGGGACGTGTACAGACCTTTGTCACCACTACGAGTGTTGAAGGCATCGATCACGCCACCCTGAAAGAAGCGGAAATTTTCAGAGTAGCCAGTGGAAAAGTAATTGACTGATAAATGAGGTGTGAGTCTTGTATATTCATTTAGGTGATGATTGTGTTGTTTCTACACGAGAGATTGTCGCAATTGTTGATTACAAAATGAGGTCATCTTCTGTTGTAGAGGAATTTCTTCAAAAACAAGAAGAACAAATCATTTCATTGTCTCATGGGACACCCAAATCCATCGTCGTCACAACTGAATCCGTGTATTACTCTCCTCTTTCCTCAAGCACGCTCAAAAAACGTGCTTCATTTGTGATTGAAATTGAAGTCTAAAAGCTCAATTCATATAAATATATCGTTTAAGAAAAGTGTAGGTGAATGTACGTGGCAATGGAACAGCAACATAATAGTTATGATGAAAATCAGATACAGGTGCTCGAAGGACTAGAAGCGGTTAGAAAACGTCCAGGAATGTACATTGGGTCAACCAGTGCAAAAGGACTTCACCATCTTGTATGGGAAATTGTCGACAACAGTATTGATGAGGCTTTAGCTGGTTATTGTACAGACATTACAGTGCAAATTGAAAAAGATAATAGCATCACAGTGAAAGATAACGGCCGCGGAATTCCTGTTGGGATTCACGAAAAAATGGGGCGTCCTGCTGTAGAAGTGATTATGACGGTTCTTCACGCTGGTGGTAAATTTGACGGCAGCGGTTATAAAGTATCTGGCGGTCTGCATGGTGTAGGGGCATCTGTTGTTAATGCGTTATCTACGACCTTGGACGTGACCGTATACCGTGATGGAAAAATTCATTATCAACAATTCAAACGCGGCGTTCCAGTTGGAGATTTAGAGGTCATTGGTGAAACAGATGTAACAGGGACAACGACTCATTTTGTGCCAGATCCAGAAATTTTCACTGAAACCATTGAATTTGATTACGACACACTTGCTAACCGTGTACGTGAGTTAGCTTTCTTAACAAAAGGCGTCAACATCATCATTGAAGACTTACGTGAAGGCAAAGAGCGAAGAAACGAATACTGCTATGAAGGCGGTATTAAGAGCTATGTAGAACATTTGAATCGCTCGAAGGAAGTCGTTCATGAAGAACCAGTTTACATCGAGGGTGAAAAAGACGGAATCACCGTTGAAGTTGCACTGCAATACAACGATTCCTATACAAGCAATATTTATTCTTTCGCCAATAACATCAACACATATGAAGGCGGATCACACGAAGCTGGCTTTAAAACCGGTCTGACGCGTGTCATCAATGATTATGCTCGTAAAAATGGCGTATTCAAAGATGGTGACTCGAATTTGAGCGGAGAAGATGTACGAGAAGGCTTGACAGCCATTATCTCTATCAAACATCCAGACCCTCAATTCGAAGGACAAACGAAGACAAAGCTCGGTAACTCAGAAGCAAGAACCATTACCGACTCCCTCTTCTCCGAAGCACTTGAGAAATTCCTCTTAGAGAACCCTGATGCTGCAAAGAAAATTGTGGAGAAAGGTGTGATGGCAGCTCGTGCAAGAATGGCTGCCAAAAAGGCACGTGAGCTGACAAGACGTAAAAGTGCACTGGAAGTCTCTAGCTTGCCTGGGAAACTGGCAGACTGTTCTTCTAAAGATCCTTCCATCTCTGAGCTTTATATCGTAGAGGGAGATTCTGCGGGCGGATCTGCTAAGCAAGGTCGTGATCGACATTTCCAAGCGATCTTACCGTTAAGAGGGAAGATCCTAAACGTTGAAAAAGCCCGACTAGATAAAATTTTATCTAACAACGAGGTTCGTTCAATGATTACAGCGCTAGGGACTGGAATCGGAGAAGACTTCACTTTAGAGAAAGCACGTTATCACAAAATTGTGATCATGACTGATGCTGATGTTGATGGAGCGCATATACGGACGCTACTCCTAACATTCTTCTATCGCTACATGCGTGAAATCATTGAAAACGGTTATGTGTATATTGCACAGCCGCCTTTATATAAAGTACAGCAAGGAAAACGTGTTGAATACGTGTATAACGATAAACAGCTAGATGAACTGTTAAAAACGCTGCCTCAAACACCGAAACCTGGACTTCAGCGTTATAAAGGTCTTGGAGAGATGAATGCTACTCAGCTTTGGGAAACAACAATGGATCCTGATGCGAGAACACTTCTTCAAGTTACACTTGAGGATGCAATCGATGCTGATGAGACTTTTGAAATGCTAATGGGAGATAAAGTAGAGCCGAGACGTAACTTTATCGAAGAAAATGCACAATACGTAAAAAATCTTGATATTTAGATAGGTATCCCCCTTGAGAGCAACCTTATTTCTTGTTTGGAATAAGGTTGTTTTTCAAGAAACAGGGGCGTGAAACGAATGTCCTGGTTTTCTGCGTTTCGTTGATTTTCTAGTAAATAAATGTGTATAAAGGCAAGATTATTGATATAATGGAGAATAGTCTTGTGAAGATAAATACATATTTTACTCCCACATAATTTATTTCATGTGATACGTAAAGGGAGGTTCTTATAGTGAGTGAACAACATACACCAAATGTACGCGAAGTGAATATTAGCCATGAAATGCGTACGTCCTTTTTAGATTATGCAATGAGTGTTATTGTTTCGCGTGCATTACCAGATGTGCGAGACGGATTGAAGCCCGTGCATCGAAGAATTTTGTATGCGATGAATGACCTAGGTATGACAAGTGATAAACCATTTAAGAAATCTGCTCGTATCGTTGGGGAAGTTATCGGTAAGTACCACCCTCACGGTGATAGCGCTGTATATGAAGCGATGGTTCGGATGGCGCAAGATTTCAACTATCGTAATATGCTGGTTGAAGGGCACGGGAACTTTGGTTCTGTCGATGGAGACGGTGCAGCAGCCATGCGTTATACCGAGGCACGTCTTTCTAAAATTTCGATGGAGATCCTGCGTGATATCACAAAGGACACCATTGATTATCAAGATAACTACGATGGCAGCGAAAGAGAGCCAGTCGTTATGCCTGCTAGGTTCCCGAACTTATTAGTGAACGGGGCAACTGGAATTGCTGTAGGGATGGCAACGAATATCCCGCCTCACCAACTGGGTGAAGTGATTGATGGGGTATTGGCAATTAGTCAAAATCCTGAAATGACGACACAGGAACTAATGGACATCATTCCAGGTCCAGACTTCCCAACTGCGGGACAAATCATTGGCCGAAGCGGTATTCGTAAAGCGTATGAAACAGGACGCGGCTCTATTACATTACGTGCAAAGTCAAATATCGAAGAAACATCTAGTGGTAAGCAGCGCATTATCATCAATGAGATTCCTTACCAGGTTAACAAAGCTCGTTTGATCGAAAAAATCGCTGATCTTGTCCGTGATAAAAAGATTGATGGCATTACAGATCTTCGTGATGAATCTGACCGTAATGGAATGAGAATCGTCATTGAACTACGAAGAGACGCAAACGTCCATGTTCTATTAAACAATCTTTATAAACAAACGACACTTCAAACGTCTTTCGGTATTAACTTGCTTGCACTTGTTGATGGACAGCCGAAAGTGTTGTCTCTCAAACAATGTCTCGAATATTACCTTGAGCATCAGAAAGTGATCATTCGTCGAAGAACGGCGTATGAATTGCGTAAAGCAGAAGCAAGAGCTCATATTTTAGAAGGCTTAAGAATTGCGCTTGATCACTTAGATGAGGTCATTGCCTTAATTAGAGGCTCTCAAACTGCTGAAATTGCAAGAAATGGTTTGATGGAAAACTATAGCTTGTCTGAAAAACAAGCACAGGCCATTCTCGATATGCGACTCCAGCGTTTGACTGGTTTAGAAAGAGAGAAAATAGAAGATGAATACAAAGGGCTTGTTGAATTGATTGCTGAATTGAAAGCCATTCTAGCAGACAATGAGAAAGTTCTAGAAATCATTAGAGAAGAATTAACAGAAATCAAAGAACGCTTCAATGATACGCGCCGCACAGAAATTGTGACAGCGGGTATAGAAACAATCGAAGACGAAGATTTGATTCCTGTTGAAAATATTGTGATCACACTGACTCATAATGGTTATATTAAGCGCCTGCCTGCATCAACATACCGCAGTCAAAAAAGAGGCGGTAAAGGTGTACAAGGAATGGGAACCAACGAAGATGATTTCGTTGAACAGCTGATCTCAACATCGACGCACGATACGATTCTCTTCTTCTCTAATAAAGGGAAGGTTTATCGAGCGAAGGGCTATGAGATCCCTGAATTCGGACGAACAGCAAAAGGGATTCCGATTATTAACCTTCTTGAAGTAGAAAAGGGAGAGTGGATAAACGCCATTATTCCAGTCAGCGAATTTGATGAAGATTCGTATCTCTTCTTTACAACAAGACACGGTGTATCGAAACGAACGTCATTGTCTCAATTTGCAAACATCCGTAACAACGGTTTGATTGCACTCAGCCTACGTGATGAAGATGAATTGATGGCTGTTCGTTTAACCAATGGTGAAAAACAAATTATCATCGGAACGAAAAAAGGAATGCTCATTCGTTTCGACGAGACAGATGTTCGTGAAATGGGACGTACAGCAGCTGGAGTTAAAGGGATCACACTTTCTGAGGATGACATCGTCGTTGGAATGGAAATCCTTGAGCCAGATGCAAACGTATTGATCGTAACTGAAAAAGGTTATGGTAAATTAACGCCTGAAAAAGAATATCGTGTCCAAAGCCGTGGTGGTAAAGGTCTGAAAACATGCAAGATCACTGACAACAACGGTCCGCTTGTTGCAGTGAAGGCGACTAACGCTGAAGCTGAAGAAGACTTGATGATTATTACAGGTAGTGGTGTCATCATCCGTATGGCCGTTTCAGATATCTCCACAACAGGCCGAGTCACTCAAGGTGTCCGCCTGATCCGTCTAGGTGATGATGAACATGTCGCTACAGTGGCATTAGTAGAACAATCACCAGAAGACGATGAAGAGAATAGTGAAGAAAACGTAGAAAATGTAGAGTCAGATCAAGAGCAATCTGAGTAAAGATAAAGCCGGTTTTTCACCGGCTTTATTTTTTTTTGAAAAAACATGATTTTTTTTGAAGTTTATAATGCTTTTTTCATAGATATGTGTTAATCTTTCAAAGGAGCAAAAAGAGGCTCTATTTTTTATCTCTTTCATAACAAAAACTTCTTAAAAAAATAAAATGTTTTTCAAGAAAAATGTTGACTATTGATAGAGATATATGATATATTTAAGTGGTCGCTTTGAGAGAGTGACAAACAAGTTCTTTGAAAACTAAACAAGACAAAACGTACCTGTTAATTCGAGTTTTTATAAAAAATCCTATGATACATCATAGGTAGTCAGTCAAACTGGCGAAAAGCAAAACTTCGGTTTTGAACTTTTTCGGAGAGTTTGATCCTGGCTCAGGACGAACGCTGGCGGCGTGCCTAATACATGCAAGTCGAGCGGACAGAAGGGAGCTTGCTCCCGGATGTTAGCGGCGGACGGGTGAGTAACACGTGGGTAACCTGCCTGTAAGACTGGGATAACTCCGGGAAACCGGAGCTAATACCGGATAGTTCCTTGAACCGCATGGTTCAAGGATGAAAGACGGTTTCGGCTGTCACTTACAGATGGACCCGCGGCGCATTAGCTAGTTGGTGAGGTAACGGCTCACCAAGGCGACGATGCGTAGCCGACCTGAGAGGGTGATCGGCCACACTGGGACTGAGACACGGCCCAGACTCCTACGGGAGGCAGCAGTAGGGAATCTTCCGCAATGGACGAAAGTCTGACGGAGCAACGCCGCGTGAGTGATGAAGGTTTTCGGATCGTAAAGCTCTGTTGTTAGGGAAGAACAAGTGCAAGAGTAACTGCTTGCACCTTGACGGTACCTAACCAGAAAGCCACGGCTAACTACGTGCCAGCAGCCGCGGTAATACGTAGGTGGCAAGCGTTGTCCGGAATTATTGGGCGTAAAGGGCTCGCAGGCGGTTTCTTAAGTCTGATGTGAAAGCCCCCGGCTCAACCGGGGAGGGTCATTGGAAACTGGGAAACTTGAGTGCAGAAGAGGAGAGTGGAATTCCACGTGTAGCGGTGAAATGCGTAGAGATGTGGAGGAACACCAGTGGCGAAGGCGACTCTCTGGTCTGTAACTGACGCTGAGGAGCGAAAGCGTGGGGAGCGAACAGGATTAGATACCCTGGTAGTCCACGCCGTAAACGATGAGTGCTAAGTGTTAGGGGGTTTCCGCCCCTTAGTGCTGCAGCTAACGCATTAAGCACTCCGCCTGGGGAGTACGGTCGCAAGACTGAAACTCAAAGGAATTGACGGGGGCCCGCACAAGCGGTGGAGCATGTGGTTTAATTCGAAGCAACGCGAAGAACCTTACCAGGTCTTGACATCCTCTGACAACCCTAGAGATAGGGCTTTCCCTTCGGGGACAGAGTGACAGGTGGTGCATGGTTGTCGTCAGCTCGTGTCGTGAGATGTTGGGTTAAGTCCCGCAACGAGCGCAACCCTTGATCTTAGTTGCCAGCATTCAGTTGGGCACTCTAAGGTGACTGCCGGTGACAAACCGGAGGAAGGTGGGGATGACGTCAAATCATCATGCCCCTTATGACCTGGGCTACACACGTGCTACAATGGACAGAACAAAGGGCTGCGAGACCGCAAGGTTTAGCCAATCCCACAAATCTGTTCTCAGTTCGGATCGCAGTCTGCAACTCGACTGCGTGAAGCTGGAATCGCTAGTAATCGCGGATCAGCATGCCGCGGTGAATACGTTCCCGGGCCTTGTACACACCGCCCGTCACACCACGAGAGTTTGCAACACCCGAAGTCGGTGAGGTAACCTTTATGGAGCCAGCCGCCGAAGGTGGGGCAGATGATTGGGGTGAAGTCGTAACAAGGTAGCCGTATCGGAAGGTGCGGCTGGATCACCTCCTTTCTAAGGATATATGGAGCAGCGTACGTTTTTCGTCTTGTTTAGTTTTGAAGGAACTTGCAAAAGATCCTACAACATCATATCTTCGATATGAAAGATGGGCCTGTAGCTCAGCTGGTTAGAGCGCACGCCTGATAAGCGTGAGGTCGGTGGTTCGAGTCCACTCAGGCCCACCATCTTCTATTAAATCGGGGCCTTAGCTCAGCTGGGAGAGCGCCTGCCTTGCACGCAGGAGGTCAGCGGTTCGATCCCGCTAGGCTCCACCAACGTGTTCTTTGAAAACTAGATAACAATAAGTAATACATTCACATTGAATGCAATGCAAAGTTCATCACACATAGTGATTCTTTCTAAAGTAAGAAATGGTTAAGTTAGAAAGGGCGCACGGTGGATGCCTTGGCACTAGGAGCCGATGAAGGACGGGACGAACACCGATATGCTTCGGGGAGCTGTAAGCAAGCTTTGATCCGGAGATTTCCGAATGGGGAAACCCACTGCTCGTAATGGAGTAGTATCCATACTTGAATACATAGAGTATGAGAAGGCATACCCGGGGAACTGAAACATCTAAGTACCCGGAGGAAGAGAAAGCAAATGCGATTCCCTGAGTAGCGGCGAGCGAAACGGGAACAGCCCAAACCAAGAGGCTTGCCTCTTGGGGTTGTAGGACACTCTATACGGAGTTACAAAGGAACGATATAAGCGAAGAGGTCTGGAAAGGCCCGCCAAAGAAGGTAACAGCCCTGTAACTGAAATGTTGTTCTCTCCAGAGTGGATCCTGAGTACGGCGGAACACGTGAAATTCCGTCGGAATCCGGGAGGACCATCTCCCAAGGCTAAATACTCCCTAGTGACCGATAGTGAACCAGTACCGTGAGGGAAAGGTGAAAAGCACCCCGGAAGGGGAGTGAAATAGATCCTGAAACCGTGTGCCTACAAGTAGTCAGAGCCCGTTAACGGGTGATGGCGTGCCTTTTGTAGAATGAACCGGCGAGTTACGATCCCGTGCAAGGTTAAGCAGAAGATGCGGAGCCGCAGCGAAAGCGAGTCTGAATAGGGCGCATGAGTACGTGGTCGTAGACCCGAAACCAGGTGATCTACCCATGTCCAGGGTGAAGTTCAGGTAACACTGAATGGAGGCCCGAACCCACGCACGTTGAAAAGTGCGGGGATGAGGTGTGGGTAGGGGTGAAATGCCAATCGAACCTGGAGATAGCTGGTTCTCTCCGAAATAGCTTTAGGGCTAGCCTCAAGGTAAGAGTCTCGGAGGTAGAGCACTGATTGGACTAGGGGCCCCTACCGGGTTACCGAATTCAGTCAAACTCCGAATGCCGATGACTTATCCTTGGGAGTCAGACTGCGAGTGATAAGATCCGTAGTCGAAAGGGAAACAGCCCAGACCGCCAGCTAAGGTCCCAAAGTATACGTTAAGTGGAAAAGGATGTGG